>NZ_CP009688.1 GCF_001042715.1 Clostridium aceticum
CGGAACTTGCTCTTTCTTGATATATTACAAACAAGTCGGCTAAAATTGAAATTTTAACGTTATCCTGAAAGGGGGGCAAAATTTGGATGAGAAGATACTTAAAGATGTAAGGGTTTCTAAAAATCATTTACAATCGGTTCATAATAATAATCAGTATAATAAGTTGATTGTAGGTTATTACAATCAATACATAGAAGATTCTAGACCTGTAAAGAAGAAAAAGACTATTTTGGATTATACTAGATTTACTTATGAAGATTATTTTGTTGAAAAATTAGAACATAAAAGAGATAAGTTAGCTAATTGTAATAAGAAATGGGAAGTTGAAGTTTATGAAAAACTTAAAGTAAAAGATTATGTGTCTACTTTATTATGTAATGATAAGTTTTGTAGTAATTGTAAGAAAGTAAAGCAAGCTTCAAGGATGGCGAAAAATATGCCTTTGCTTGAACAGTATAAAGATAAATTATATCAAATGGTTTTAACTACACCAAATATTGTAGATCATACAGGGGAAGAATTGAAAAAAGAGATTAAAAAGCAATTTAAAGCATTAACTTATTTAACAGAATATTTAAAAGGTAAAAAACAAGTAAAGGGTTTAGATTTTGATATTGGATACTTAGGTGCAATAAGGTCGTTGGAGGTAACTTATAGCGGTGACTATTATCATCCGCATTTGCATTTGATATTAGTATTGGATAATCAAAATGAATTTATAACAGATAAAAAAAATATAAATAACTATTCTTATGATTATTATAAAAAAAGACCAACTAGATTATTTTCAGATTTTGAAATATTGTTACAGAAATCTTGGTATCTTTTATATAATGGGGAAAGATTGACTAAGGAAAATATAGATAAACTGGAAAAAGGTTATAGTTGCATGATGGATAAGGCAAAAGAAGATGATTTTTTAGAAGTTTTTAAATACATGGTGAAGAATGATCCGGCAGAGGAGAATGTAAAAGGTAGTAACAAAATGACTTATAAAAATTTTAGAGTATTAGAATATGCATTGCATAGTATAAGACAGATACAAGGTTATGGAGTTTTTTATAATATTAAAGATATATTAATGGCTGAAGAAGTAAATGAAATGTATGAATGGATAAGAGAGTATTTAATCAAAAATGAAGGAGAAGCTCCTGCATATCGTGTTGAGAAGATACAGAAGCTTCTAGATGATACTGAGTATACTCTTATATCAAGGAAAAAAATATTTACGTATTTAAGAAAAATATACTCTGAATAATAACATTATAGCATAAAGAGGGCTTAATTGCTCTCTTTTTTAATTTCTTTTAAAGCTTCATTTGGGTGTATGTTTAATAGATTACAGTAAATTCGCCTGAAAGCCCACGGTTTCAATCGTGGGATGAAAGGCGTTTCTTTTAATCTTCTTGTTGCAGTTTCAGTTTAAAACTGATACTATAAATATATGGGACAAGATTATAGAAGAACACAAACAACAGTATCTTTAATAAACTATCATTTTGTTTTCTGTCCAAGGTACAGACGTAAAGTTCTAGTTGGAGAAGTTGAAATAAAATTTAAACAGCTTCTCAATGAGATTTGTAAAGACATTGAAATAGAAATTTTGGCAATAGAATGTGATAAAGACCACTGCCATCTTTTTGTCAATGCACTTCCTCATTTAAGTCCAGCAGACATAATGGCAAAAGTGAAAGGAGTGACTTCTCGATTATTAAGGCAGGAATTTAAACATCTGCGACATTTGCCAAGTCTTTGGACAAGAAGCTATTTTGTATCTACCGCAGGAAATGTATCAAGTGAAACTATAAAACGATATTGAAGAACAAAAAACAAGGGGGTGAAACAATGCAGATAACAGTAAAATTTAATATTATTTTGACAAAAGAACAAGTACAACTAATAGAATCTATATCAAAAGAATATATCCATACTGTTAATAGCCTTGTTTCATCTACGCTCCAATCAGAAGAAAGAGTAAAGCTATCATCTAAAGATGTTTTTGCAAATATGCCAAGTGCAGTGAAAAATCAATCTATTAGAGATGCCAAAAGTATCTGTACTAAGTACAAGAAAGCTATCAAGGCTAATTCCAAACTGCCTACTGATAAACAAAAAGTAATCAATGTAGCTACCCTTAAAAAACCTGTCTGTATATGGAATAATCAAAATTATTCACTTAAAGACGGTATTCTTAGTTTTCCCGTTATTATAGATGGGAAATCGCAGCGTATTCAAACTAGAACTATCATGACAGACTATCAGCTAAAACAACTAGAAGGTCATTTTGGGAGCATTGCGTATAACTAAGAAAAGCAATAAATATATCGCTCAAATAAGTGTTGAAAAAGTATCTCATATAGTTAAAGGTGATGTTGTAATGGGTGTTGACTTAGGCCTAAAAGTTCCTGCTGTAGCTGTAACCGATTCAGGAAAAACGTTTTTTTTTGGAAACGGTAGGCAAAATAAATACGTCAAACGTAAATATAAAGCGAAACGTAAAAAACTTGGAAAAGCCAAGAAGCTTAAAGTCATTAAAAAGCTTGATGATAAAGAACAACGTTGGATGACAGACCAAGACCACAAAGTAAGTAGAGAAATAATTAATTTTGCAGTAAATAATAATGTTTCTGATATTCGGCTTGAAAAATTAACGAATATCAGAAACACGGCAAGAACAAGCCGTAAAAACGAAAAAAATCTACATACATGGTCATTCTATCGTCTAGCTCAATTCATAGAGTATAAGGCACTATTGAAGGGGATAAAGGTTGAATATGTTGATCCTAAATACACTTCTCAAATATGCCCTGAATGTAAGAAACTAAATAAAGCAAGAGATAGAAAATATAAATGCTCCTGTGGTTTTAAAACACATAGGGATAGAGTAGGTGCTATAAATATAATTAATGCACCTGTAGTAGATGGTAAAAGTCTACTAGCCTAGGGTACTATATGTACTGCTCTAGGAGGGGTAATGGCATACCCTAAGCTTGAGGTCATACTCCGATAGCAGAAATGTACTTCGGTTTAATCACTCAAGAATCCCACTGCTTTAGCTGTGGGAGTGTCAAATGAAGCATGATGGTCATTTATCTGTAACTAGTGAAGGAAGATTGTATTATGCTGGTAGTCAAAAAATTAGTTTTAATAGTGGTATACCTTTAAATACAGGAGATGGAGTTGTTGTTTGGAATGAAATTCAAGATTTAATTTCAACTTCTGATGTTTATTCCGATGTTACTTTAACGGATGAAATTGCAAATTCAAATTATCCAAATATAAATTTTGAATATGATGGAAAAGAACCGATTAGCAATCCGTTTTGGGATTATGAAAACTTACATACAGGTACTAGAAGTATTGATATAGGTGCAAATCCAGATTTATCAGCTCTAGTAGGGAAAACATATGAAGATGTTATTAGTGAAAATCCAAGTCAACAAAATCCTATGGTGCCTCCGATACCATTTCCTGATTCATGGTTTGGCAAATGGAAAGATATAGTTAACGATAGTGGAACATGGCAAGGGGAAGGCATAGATGGAAGTACTGGAACTGCAATAGATAGTCCTCCATTAGATATTCCTGGAACGTGGCAAGGCAAATGGTCTTGGACAGCAGACGGTCAATTAGTTTTCGATGGTTCTTTTTCAGGTTCTGACGGAACAACATGGCAAGGAACATATACGCATACAGGAATAGGTGTTCAGAATCCTGTACTAAATCCACCACTAACCCCGGATTTAACAGGAATAACAGGTTGGTTATCATCTATAAGTTCATGGTTAACTAGTTTGTTTGCGTTTCCAACTGATTTTAGTTTGAATTTAGACCCGTTGAAAAATCTACCTATAGCAACAAAATTTCCTTTCTGTTTGCCATTTGATTTAAAAAATAGCATTGAATCATTGCAATCTCCTGTCGTTGTCCCAGTTTTTACGACTACTTGGAATTTACCCTTTTATCAAGGAGATATAGAGATTAATTTAGCAGCTATGGAACGATTTGCACAAATAACACGTTGGGGAACGTTAATTGTATTTAATCTTGGTTTAATACTTGTTACAAGGAAGGTGTTATCATGATATGGCAAGCACTAGCATCTTTTATTAATCTACTTATTAAAGCATTAGGAACGGTTTTAGGGGCAATTATCGGATTATTACCTTCAAGTCCTTTTCAAACTATTTCAAATTCAGCAGTAACAGAATATTTAGGCATGTTGAATTGGTTTATATCCGTAGATGCCATGATAACTATATTAACTTACTGGACTACTGCAATTATAAGTTACTATGTAATATCAACTGCGATGAGATGGGGAAAAACAATTGAATAGGGGGATAATATGATAAGTTTTTATAGTGGTACTCCAGGAAGTGGAAAAAGTCTTAATATAGCTAGATACATATGGATTAAAGTTCGACATGCTAAACAAAATATAATACTTGTTAATATGACAGTTAATAGAGAGTATCTTATTACATCAAAACTGAAGCAACTTGTTAATAAAATTAGATTGAAATTAAAACTTAAACCTATTAATACTAAGTTAAAAGACTATGGCAAAATCTATTCTATAAGACTCGATCAGCTGAACACAAAATTTCTAGAAGATTATGCTATGAAATTTCACATGGTGGGCATTGAAGGACAATCAAAAATAATAATAGATGAGGCACAACTGATTTGGTCCCCAACGGTGATGAAAAATAAAAAGCAGGTAGACCCTAATTATCGTGAACGCTGGATAGAGTTTATGACACTCCATAGACACTTAGGTTTTGACATGATAATTATAAGTCAATTTGATAGGTTGATAGATGCACAAATACGTTGTCTATTTGAATACAATCATATTCATCGGAAAGTCAATAACTTTTGTATAGGTTATTGGCTAAACCTATTCAAAATAAAAGTATTTGCAGAAGTGCAATATTGGTATGGAGTTAGAGCAAGGATTGGAGTTAATTTCTTCGCTATTACTCCATGGACTTCAAAACACTATAGGAAAATTTATAACGCACATAAAAGGTTCTCAGATTTAAAGGGAAAGAAAAAAGTAGCGTAGCGTTGGACTTTTTTCTTCCCTTTAAATCAAGAAATATAATGTTCGTAAAAAAATGAATCCTGATGTCATGGATCACGTGGCAGCAGTCAATATTTAGATCTAAAAATTGAATAATATCCAAACAAATAGGAGGTGTGTAAAATAAATGTTCGTGATTATATGGTTAATGTTAAGTGCTGCAGCTATAGCAGCTACTCTTTGGTATTATTATCAAAATGCTTAATAAAATAGATTTACAAAAGTGTCTATACATGATAGTATATATTTAATGATATATAGGGGGGTGTATAGATTGTTTACAAGGAAACCAGAAACTAAAAATAAGTCTTTAGTTCTTAGAATGACAGAAACGCAAAAGAAGATACTTGAGATTATGGCTAATGAGAGAGGTTTATCACAATCAGAATTAATTATGATATTATTGGAGAATGAATTCAAGAAGCCTGTATTAGAAATAAAGCAGCAAGATTAAACTTGCCGCCTTGGATAGCGGAGCAACGGTTTTATCCAAGCGGTAAACAATATTCTAAACAGCGGTGTTTAAAATTATCAACTAGAAGTGTATTAATGGCTGCGGAAAGAAATATTAAACCAGTACTATCACAATTCGCACCTTAAAAGTAAGGTTTTTAATGTTTAATTTTGGCA